>NZ_UFTA01000001.1 GCF_900445265.1 Anaerococcus octavius | reverse complement strand
GATAATACATCTGGAGCAGATAAAAAGAAGAACTGAGTCAAAACACACTATTTCTAATAATTCTTATGATGATTATGTCAAAAAAAGAGAAAATTTTATAGAGACAGAGATAATAAAGCTAATAAAGATAGGGAAGAATCGATAAGAAATTAGGAAGGTACAAAAAAGTTCATGATTCTGTTGAGCATAACTTAAGATCTACTAAAATGATGTGGAAGGTAGGTTGCTTAAAGAAAAAATGCATACAGTAAAATCTATAGGCAGACGACTAGTGAAAGAAGAAGCAAATCTTACAGAAAAACCTGATTATGAAGAAGCTATTGATATATTTTTTGATGAAGATATCAAAGTGGCTAATGGTAAGCAAATATTAGATTTTAAACTTGATGAGTTAAAGGCTAGCGATAAAATATTAGCTAAAAATAGATTTGAAAGTAATTGGCCCTGAGAAAATATGTATAGTAGGAAAAAATGGTGCAGGCAAAAGCACTTTATTAAAAAAGATAAAAAATGAATGCCAATCATTGAACTTAAAGATAGGCTATATGCCCAATCTTATTTCGAATTTGAAAAAACTGACACAAATGCTATAGAATATCTATCTGATTCTTTTACAAAAGATGAGCAAACGAAAGCTTCAAATCTTTTAGGAAGCTTAAATTTTAAAAGAGAAGAAATGTTTAGAAATATAGCTGATTTATCAGGAGGACAAAAGGCAAAACTATTTTTTGCAAAGATGAATCTAGATAAGGCAGAAGTTTTAATCTTAGATGAGCCAACCAGAAACCTATCACCCCTATCTAAACCTGAGATAATAGGAGCTCTAAATAATTATAAGGGAGTAATAATTGCAGTTTCCCACGATAGGGAATTTATATACCAAGTTTTTGATAAGATTTATAATTTAACTTGCCAGGGATTGAAATAAATACTAGAAATATTAATATATTGGAATTTTACATTAATTAAATTAAAAGTATAATCATGATATGGGAAAATTAATTAAAACTACTTTTAAAATATTAATATTTTTTGTGTCTTGGATAGCGATATCTGTATTAATTCCAATACCTGAGGGTATTTCTGATGTATGGTGGAGATTTATAGCTGAATTAGTTCCTTTTTTAGCTATAGTAATTCTTACATATGTATTTAATAGTTTTGAGAAAGATCGATTATCTATAATGTATTTTGAAAAACCATCCAAACAAACTTTATCAGGAATATTGCTAGGCTTAATATGGTTTTTTATACCATTCTTATTGCTTAATAGTCTAGGATATTTGGAAATAACTGACAAAAATTATATAAATATGTTAAGCATTTGGATAGTTTCTGCATTTATAAATACTATTATGCAGGAGTTTTTGGTTCGCGGATATATTTATCAATTATTAAAGAGAGAATATAATATTATAGTTGCGACAATTGTTAGCACTTTATTATTTACTTTTATGCACGGAGGAGCATTTGAAGCAGGTCCTATCGCAGTTGTAAATGTCCTTACTATGTCTTTACTAATGACTATTATTTTAGAATACACTAATTCATTATTAATGCCTATAATCATGCATTTTATATGGAATGTTATGGGCGGCATAATATTTGGCACAGTATCCTTAGCAGAAGATTATCCTCATTTATATAATATAAAAATAATTGGAAATCAGCTCGTATCTGGTGGTAGTTTTAAAATGGAAGGTAGTATATTCGTATGTATCGTTAATATAATCATGATTATGATAATATATTATCTTTATAAGAGAAAAAATAAGCAGACAGATATAAATAAAATAGCTCCCATATCCTAAAATGGACTGGGAGCTTATTTTTTATAAATCAATATAATCAGAATATATTGCTGTCATTCCTATTTCTTTTAAGTCACTTACTACATCATCTGTGCTTCTTTTATCATCTATTTCAAATTGGCTATCGCCGCCATTTTCGCTTTTTTTGGCTCTATGTCCTATTGAGGTGTCTACTGATGCTGAGACCTTTGTTGCTGCGTATTTTACTGCTAGATTTCTAAAGTCTCTTGACTCCCTAGTGGATAGGGTGATGGATGCATATGGTAAAAATATTCTAATTGCTAGTAGGATTTGGAAAAATTTCTTATCATCTACTATATTTTCAAAAATCAAAGTCTCATCTGCTCCGTGTGTTGGTCTTATTCTTGGTAGAGAAATAGCTATTTCTGCTTGTGGATATTTTTTTTGAATTAGGCTTGCATGCACTCCTAATTTGAAGGCTTCTTCTATAGGATCTCCTAAGCCAAAAAGTGTTCCAAAACCTACTCCACGCATACCGCCCATCAAAGCT
The DNA here is from genome assembly GCF_900445265.1 of Anaerococcus octavius. Classification (GTDB taxonomy): domain Bacteria; phylum Bacillota; class Clostridia; order Tissierellales; family Peptoniphilaceae; genus Anaerococcus; species Anaerococcus octavius. Next base: position 4,028 of record NZ_UFTA01000001.1, on the reverse strand, counting down.
CTTTCTTGAGTGTTTATCCTGTAAGAAAAAGATCTCTTATGTCCTGCTGGATGATAAAAATCATAATACTTTTTATTATAAGATTCTTGGAAAACTGTTACAAAATCTGCTCCAGCTTGTCTTAATTTTTTGTAATCTGCTACATTTGTAGGATATATTTCTATACCTATTACTTTAAAATATTTTTTTGCTATTTCACAAGCCTTTGCTATATAATCGATTGATGAAAATTTCTCACTTTCTCCTGTAAGAATTAATACGTCTTCTATGCCAGTAGCAGCCAATGCCTTCATCTCTGCTTCTATTTCCTCATAAGTCAGCTTTGCTCTTTTAATATCACTTTGTGCTCTAAAGCCACAATATTTGCATGAATTTTCGCAGTAATTTGCTATATAAATTGGGGAAAACAAGCTAACATTATTACCAAAATATCTTATTCTTTTATCATAGGCTTTTTCTGCCATGATTTCTAAATATTCGTCTGGATCTATTTTTAAAATGTTATAAAAATCTTGGTAGGATATACTTTCTGCTTGTAATGATGCTGATATACTCGCCTTATCAACTTCTCTATTTTTCACCTCATTGTATATAGTTTCGATTTTTTCTTCTATATCTGAATCGATTATATCCATTCCTGGAAAATAATCTTCTACACTTTTAATATTCATATTAATCAAAAAGTCCCTTAATGGGCTAGATGGATCTGCCCCTTGATTTAGAATTCTACCTGGTTTTGATAAATAGCGAGTCTGCAGCTTCAATTCCCAATTTGAATGCTTCTGCCATCAAAGTAATATTACCAGCACTGGCAATTCCAGTATTTGCCATAATTGCAGCAGCTCCATTTCCATTGCTTCTGCTGCTTGGGATGGTGTTCCTATTCCTGCATCAACTATAATGTAAATATTTCCATATATAGTTGATGCAGGAATAGGAACACATCCCAAGCAGCAGAAGCAATGGAAATGGAGCTGCTGCAATTATGGCAAATACTGGAATTGCCAGTGCTGTAATATTACTTTGATGGCAGAAGCATTCAATTGGGATGAAGCTGGCAGACTCGCTTATTTATCAAACCAGGTAGAATTCTAAATCAAGGGGCAGATCCATCTAGCCCATTAAGGGACTTTTTTGATTAATATGAATATTAAAAGTGTAGAAGATTATTTTCCAGGAATGGATATAATCGATTCAGATATAGAAGAAAAAATCGAAACTATATACAATGAGGTGAAAAATAGAGAAGTTGATAAGGCGAGTATATCAGCATCATTACAAGCAGAAAGTATATCCTACCAAGATTTTTATAACATTTTAAAAATAGATCCAGACGAATATTTAGAAATCATGGCAGAAAAAGCCTATGATAAAAGAATAAGATATTTTGGTAATAATGTTAGCTTGTTTTCCCCAATTTATATAGCAAATTACTGCGAAAATTCATGCAAATATTGTGGCTTTAGAGCACAAAGTGATATTAAAAGAGCAAAGCTGACTTATGAGGAAATAGAAGCAGAGATGAAGGCATTGGCTGCTACTGGCATAGAAGACGTATTAATTCTTACAGGAGAAAGTGAGAAATTTTCATCAATCGATTATATAGCAAAGGCTTGTGAAATAGCAAAAAAATATTTTAAAGTAATAGGTATAGAAATATATCCTACAAATGTAGCAGATTACAAAAAATTAAGACAAGCTGGAGCAGATTTTGTAACAGTTTTCCAAGAATCTTATAATAAAAAGTATTATGATTTTTATCATCCAGCAGGACATAAGAGATCTTTTTCTTACAGGATAAACACTCAAGAAAGAGCTTTGATGGGCGGTATGCGTGGAGTAGGTTTTGGAACACTTTTTGGCTTAGGAGATCCTATAGAAGAAGCCTTCAAATTAGGAGTGCATGCAAGCCTAATTCAAAAAAAATATCCACAAGCAGAAATAGCTATTTCTCTACCAAGAATAAGACCAACACACGGAGCAGATGAGACTTTGATTTTTGAAAATATAGTAGATGATAAGAAATTTTTCCAAATCCTACTAGCAATTAGAATATTTTTACCATATGCATCCATCACCCTATCCACTAGGGAGTCAAGAGACTTTAGAAATCTAGCAGTAAAATACGCAGCAACAAAGGTCTCAGCATCAGTAGACACCTCAATAGGACATAGAGCCAAAAAAAGCGAAAATGGCGGCGATAGCCAATTTGAAATAGATGATAAAAGAAGCACAGATGATGTAGTAAGTGACTTAAAAGAAATAGGAATGACAGCAATATATTCTGATTATATTGATTTATAAAAAATAAGCTCCCAGTCCATTTTAGGATATGGGAGCTATTTTATTTATATCTGTCTGCTTATTTTTTCTCTTATAAAGATAATATATTATCATAATCATGATTATATTAACGATACATACGAATATACTACCTTCCATTTTAAAACTACCACCAGATACGAGCTGATTTCCAATTATTTTTATATTATATAAATGAGGATAATCTTCTGCTAAGGATACTGTGCCAAATATTATGCCGCCCATAACATTCCATATAAAATGCATGATTATAGGCATTAATAATGAATTAGTGTATTCTAAAATAATAGTCATTAGTAAAGACATAGTAAGGACATTTACAACTGCGATAGGACCTGCTTCAAATGCTCCTCCGTGCATAAAAGTAAATAATAAAGTGCTAACAATTGTCGCAACTATAATATTATATTCTCTCTTTAATAATTGATAAATATATCCGCGAACCAAAAACTCCTGCATAATAGTATTTATAAATGCAGAAACTATCCAAATGCTTAACATATTTATATAATTTTTGTCAGTTATTTCCAAATATCCTAGACTATTAAGCAATAAGAATGGTATAAAAAACCATATTAAGCCTAGCAATATTCCTGATAAAGTTTGTTTGGATGGTTTTTTCAAAATACATTATAGATAATCGATCTTTCTCAAAACTATTAAATACATATGTAAGAATTACTATAGCTAAAAAAGGAACTAATTCAGCTATAAATCTCCACCATACATCAGAAATACCCTCAGGTATTGGAATTAATACAGATATCGCTATCCAAGACACAAAAAATATTAATATTTTAAAAGTAGTTTTAATTAATTTTCCCATATCATGATTATACTTTTTAATTTAATTAATGTAAAATTCCAATATATTAATATTTTCTAGTATTTATTTCAATCCCTGGCAAGTTAAATTATAAATCTTATCAAAAACTTGGTATATAAATTCCCTATCGTGGGAAACTGCAATTATTACTCCCTTATAATTATTTAGAGCTCCTATTATCTCAGGTTTAGATAGGGTGATAGGTTTCTGGTTGGCTCATCTAAGATTAAAACTTCTGCCTTATCTAGATTCATCTTTGCAAAAAATAGTTTTGCCTTTTGTCCTCCTGATAAATCAGCTATATTTCTAAACATTTCTTCTCTTTTAAAATTTAAGCTTCCTAAAAGATTTGAAGCTTTCGTTTGCTCATCTTTTGTAAAAGAATCAGATAGATATTCTATAGCATTTGTGTCAGTTTTTTCAAATTCGAAATAAGATTGGGGCATATAGCCTATCTTTAAGTTCAATGATTGGCATTCATTTTTTATCTTTTTTAATAAAGTGCTTTTGCCTGCACCATTTTTTCCTACTATACATATTTTCTCAGGGCCAATTACTTTCAAATCTATATTTTTAGCTAATATTTTATCGCTAGCCTTTACTCATCAAGTTTAAAATCTAATATTTGCTTACCATTAGCCACTTTGATATCTTCATCAAAAATATATCAATAGCTTCTTCATAATCAGGTTTTTCTGTAAGATTTGCTTCTTCTTTCACTAGTCGTCTGCCTATAGATTTTACTGTATGCATTTTTTCTTTAAGCAACCTACCTTCCACATCATTTTTAGTAGATCTTAAGTTATGCTCAACAGAATCATGAACTTTTTTGTACCTTCCTAATTTCTTATCGAATTCTTCCCTATCTTTATTAGCTTTA